>DASVDQ010000022.1 GCA_036381035.1 Trueperaceae bacterium
CTTCTTGTCGTACTCGAGCCCGAGCTCGTTGCAACGGTCGAGCATGACGCGCTTGCACTGCGCCTTGACCGGCTCCTCCAGCTTGTCCACTTCGGCCAGGAGTGCCGTCATCTCCTCGGCCGTCTCGATCTCCGGCATCCGATCGCGGAAGGCATTGACCGCCGTGACCACCTTCTGAGCCTCGGCCGAGAGCTGGCCCAGAGCCGACTTGATCTCCACGATCAGCCGACCGGCAAAGCGCGGCTCGCGGTTGTAGTCCGGGATCTCGATCACATCGAACTGCGCCGGGTTCTTGCCGACGTAGTTCTCGGTCGGGTTGAAGTCCAAGACCCGCTTCTTGCCGTCCGCGTACATGTAGCCCACGGAGTCGGCGAGCTTGAAGATCTCGTTGTACGATCCGCCCGTCACATCGGGCCGCACGATCTTCACGTCCCGCTCGTTGGTCGACTCCTTGTCATGCGCGATCATGATCACGTCGAGTCCCAGGGAGTTGAGCCGCCCAAGCCAGGAGGCGAACGCGGACTTGAGCGCGCCGTACCCTTGCAGCGAGAGAGCGCCAGCCTTGGTTGCGAGCTTGGGGTTCTCCGCGATCAACTCCGCCGAGAGGAAGTCGAGCGCGCGCCCCACGGTGTCGAGCACCACCGTCTTGTACGGCTTCAAGTCCTCCGCCGTGATCGTCGCGATCTCCGACCACGCGCCGACCGGCACAATGTCCTGGCGGAAGGCGGAGCGGTGAGCGCCACCATCGAAGTCGAGCAGCAGCGGCGACTCGGCCGTGAAGCCGAAAGAGCTTTTGCCGATGCCCGGCATGCCGTAGATGAGCATGCGCACTTGGGTGACTTCGATCGGCTCGTGGGCCTTGTGAATTCGTAGTGCCATTGTTCAACCCTCGCTGTAAGTTCCTCGCCGAGCGTCCCAATCCCGCATCGCGCGCTCACGTAGTACGCCGTGGCCAGCTCCGTCGTACGCGTTCTTGCTCATGGGATCTCGTCCTCCAACTGCTCTTTCAGGTCCGCGACCGCCTCTTCAGGCGTCGAGCCGTAGCCGATCGGGTCGCCCCAATCCCACGAGGTCTCATACGCTTGCCACTCGCCCCCGGGGTTCTGCTCTACGATGAGCCCGGCTTGGGAGAGCGGGTGGTCGGAGAAGATCGTCTCGGGGTTCAGCGGCTTCATGGCATCACTTCGCCTGCGGCCGCAGAAAGCAGCTCGCGTTGGCATCGCGCGGATCTGGACGCAGCGGCACCACCTTGGCCGGCCGCAGGTGCTCCTGCTCGGGCCACTTGCCGCGCGCCAGCAGGGCGGC
>DASVDQ010000023.1 GCA_036381035.1 Trueperaceae bacterium
CAACGGCGGTGCGATTGCCGCTCTGGACGACGCTCTCGCGCGTGCGCTTGACCGAGCCTCAGGCGAGCGGAGGGCGGCATGAGCGATGCGGCATGGCCGCCCGGGTGGAAGTTCATGCCAAGCGGCTACGTCGGGTGGGGCTGCGGCGTTGCCGGCAGCCCGCCTTACATCACGTTCCCCGGGGCGAACTTTCGGGACCACTTCGACTTCACCCTCGGAGGCGTCGTCATGTTCATGCACGTCCTACCGGCCGAGCCTGAGCTCTATGCGGACCTGCAGCATCCCCTCACAGGCCAGCCGCTATCAGAACACCCGTACCACGAGCTCAACCCGCGCGGCCCCACGTACGCCGAGCTGTTCCCCGACGGCATCGAAGCCGCTGGTCTCAGAGTCGGTGACGTGCTCTTCTGGATTCCGTTCTCAACCCCCGCGAACGCCCTGCAAATCATGAGGCGCTACGTCATCAAGGAGGGCGACGGCTTTACACCCGAACAGGTAGCCAAAGCCGCCGTCCGCGCCTACTACTACGTCGCGCGCCAACTCGACGTCGGTATGCGAAGCGTAGGAGCGTCGTAGTGACACCTCTGCAGCTGGAGATAACTCGCCAGCGCAGAGGGGGAGGGGGTACGCCGTGAGTGCCCGCCAGGACGGCGCGAAAGGCAAGGCCCGGGGCACGCGGCCGGGGAGCATCAGGCCGGTCCGCGTGCGCCTCTGGTGGGCGATTCAGGAAGCCGCGGAACTCCTCGACACGCCGGACCCTGACACGAAGCTGAAGGCTATCAGCGCCCTCTCCACCGCCTGCGGCGCGTACGGCAACCTCACGAAGACGCACACCCTCGAGGCCGAGGTGGAGACGCTACAGAAAGAGCTTCATGACCTTAGAGCGACGCTTAGCCGACCTGCGAGCGCAAGCCGCCGCGCTACGTCGGCACCGCCCAACTGACGAGCTCGCCCGTGACCGCGTGGCGTTCGCTCACTCCCTCGGCCTCGAGCTCGACCCGTGGCAGGAAGCGGTCCTCAAGGTCGAAAGCAAGCGCGACGTCTTCAACTGCAGCCGGCAGGCCGGCAAGAGCACCACGGCCGCCGTCCTCGCGCTCCACGAGGCCGTCTACCGGCCGGGAAGCGTGACGGTGCTCATCAGCCCGTCGCAGCGGCAGTCGAGCGAGCTGTTCCGCAAAGTCATAGACCTGCGACAGGTAATGACGCACCCGCCCGACCTCGTGGAGGACAACCGCCTGAGCATGACCGTCCGCGGCGGCGGGCGAGTCATGAGCCTCCCCGGGTCCGAGGCGACGGTGCGCGGTATCAGCGCCGTCACGCTCCTAGTCGAAGACGAAGCCTCCAGGGTGGAGGACGAGCTCCACTACTCGATCAAGCCGATGCTCGCCACGACCAACGGCCGGCTACTGCTCATGAGCACCCCGTTCGGCAAGAGGGGTCACTTCTGGGACGTGTGGGACCAGGGCGAGGGATGGAACCGCGTCAAGGTAACAGCAGCCGACGTGCCGCGCATCAGCCGCGAGTTCCTCGAGGAAGAGAGACGAAGCATGCCCGCCTGGTGGTTCGAACAGGAATACCTCTGCGAGTTCAAAGAGGACACCGACAGCGTCTTCCGGTACGAGGACGTCGCCGGCGCGATCAGCGAAGACGTCACGCCGCTCTTCCCGGAGGCTGCCGCGTGAGCCTCGAGTACCTGATCGGCGTCGACCTGGGCCAAGCGCACGACTACACCGCCCTGACCGTCCTCGAGCGCCACACGAGACCCGTAGGCGAAGGCAAGTGGCGCGGCCGCAAGTTCATCCCCCCGAAGGAAGAGAGCACGTACCAGGCGCGGCACCTCGAGCGCTTCGAGCTCGGCACGCCCTACCCGCAGCAGGTCGAGCGCGTCAAAGAGCTCGTGATTGCCACCCGCCGCATCCGCGATCCCAAGACGGGCGAAGCCGCGAGGGTGCGCCTGGTGGTCGACCAGACGGGCGTGGGGCGCCCCGTGGTCGACATGCTCAGGGCCGCCAACCTCCGCGACTTGACCGCCGTCACAATCCACGGCGGCGACCAGACCATCAGGGACGGCAACGCCTACCGCGTGCCTAAGCGGGAACTCGTCAGCGTCCTACAGGTCCTCTTGCAGACGAAGCGCCTCGAGGTCGCCGCGGCGTTACCGCTCGCTCAGACGCTGCAGCGGGAGATGCTCGCCTTCAAGGTAGAGATTAGCAAGAGCGGACACGACACCTACGGGAACGACTGGCGCGAGAACCCGCACGATGACCTGGTGCTGTCCGTAGCTCTCGCCGCCTGGGCCGGAGAGAAGATCGCCCGGCCATCATCTCGCCGGTATGTCTAGGGTCAATTCGACCCTGCCCTGACTCACCGCGCGCCTCTGGCGGCGGGGAGGTCAATCCGGCTTAGGAGCATCCGTGAGCACGTCCTCAACCGCGACGGGAACAGCCTTACCCGTCTCCATGTCGAGCACGAACGGGTGCTGGGCGAATGGGCTTTGGATTACCACGCACTCGCGGAGCTCTCCCTGGGGCGTGAAGTACCAGCCGGTGCGACGTTCCATCGTCACGGCTGCAACTTAGGACAAGCCCTCGGCTTGGAGTGGCGTCCCCTAGTAACTTCCCGTGTAGCAGCCCATTGCATCGAGCACCTCGCGGAACCCGCTTACGGGGATGATGTAGGTCTGCGGGCCGTCATACGCCTGCACTCGAATAACCATCTCCGAAGCACCCGCTAGCGCAGTGACCAATTGCGGCAGGTCGCGGTCGGGTACGAACACGGCCGTATTGTCGGTCGACACGTCCCACCAGCCGCTCTGGGGCTCACCGCCATCGATGCGATATACGACAGAGAACAAGTCATCGCTGCCGAGGTACTGGTCAGAGTCAAAGAACAGGTCAATCTCCGACCCGATGTAGGTAGAACAGCGAACGATCAAGGCGCCCTGGTAATAGCTGGGACTCTGAGAAGCAAGCGCTACGGCGCCACTGGTGTTGGCATCCGTTATGGGATCGATCTGCTCGATGTAGCCCCAGTCTCCCAGCATGACCATGTCTTGGGCCCCGGCAAAGCACGCCAAGGCGAGAATCAATGCCCCCATGACCTGTTTCATGGATTCATATTATCTACTGACACTCACGGAAGTCTCACCTTCCGTCACGTCGACAGCACCTCGTCCAACTTCATCCCGCTTGGATCCTCGTCCAGCTCACGAGCAGCCGGATGGCATCACGAGGGGTGGCCCTTTGATTGGTCATCAGACGGTACGAGAAAGGCGCGTCAGAGACGCGCCGCGACAGAACCGATGTGTCGCCGTTGCGTCAGGCTATGGCACCTCGACCATCAGGAACAGGCTCTCGAGCGGGTCGATTGTGCCGGCCCCGACACGCCCCGGGTCGATGAAGACTTCAGTGACGCACACGCCGTACTTGGCTTCGAACGCCTGCAGCTCGTCGAGGAAGAGGACCTCGAGTCGCCTGCGCTCTGCTTGGATTTCTCCTAGCGTTCGCTCCGCGGCGTTCGTGACGGGATAGCCCTTCTTCTTCGCCATTGCTCCGCTCCCTTCCTCAAGTCCACGCTACTCCCCGTCGAAGAAGACCAAAGGGAAGCGCCGGCCCATCGGACCGGCGCGACCTCCTAGTGGGTTTGGAGAGGCGCTAGGCGGCTTGCTGTTCCTCCTTGGCATCCCGGGCCGCTTGTGCATTCCCGTGCACGACCCTCCGCATTGCCTCAAGGTTCCAGTACTCCGCTCGTGCCGACGGCGCGGCTCCCGTGACTTCTTCCATCGCCTTCTCTGCAGTCGCCCGCTTCGCGCGGTCCATGTACGTTCCGGTGAACAGGACGAGTTGCAGGGTGTCCTCGAGGTTGTCGCTCAACTGCCACTGCTCCCAGGGCGAGTCGACCTTGGGAATCCGCTCGCGAAGGAGCTCAGCCAAACGGCGGAACATCCCGGGCGCGTAGCGGGATGCGGTCAGGATCACCACCATGTTCTTTACCTCGTAGTCGACGCCTTCCTGGAAAGGTCCCGGCACGACTGGCTGACGTTCGATGCGTTGCTCCACTTTCATCCCCTTACCCCCTCGCCGCGGCGGTGATTTCGAGGGACTCGAGGCCGCGGCGGATCACGTGGTCGACCGACCAGCCGGCGCCGATGTCGACGAGCTGGTGAGCCTTCGCGATGGTCGCCCAGGCGATGCGCGGACCTCCCGTGACGACCTCGGCCGGTTGCTTCGCCGCGTCGTCACAGTGGGCGCACACCCAGGATTGGACTTGCCCGTCGACGTGCCCGAATGGCCGCGCCTGGTCGGGCTGGACGTTCGTTCCGCAGCTGTAGCACTTGATACGCTTCATCTGAGGACTCCTTTCCTCAGCCGTCGCGCCTTCTCTTAGCGGGGGATGCGCGACGGCTTCTTTCGTCAGTGAGAGTACAGTGAATCTATTGCGAATGTCAAGAGATTATCGTATGATTCGTCAGAGAAAGGAGGTATGAGAACATGGACGCTGTGAACGCCCGCATCAGACGAGCGGTGAAGGTCCGTCTTGCCGAGCTCGACATGACTCAAGCCGACCTAGCGGAGCGCGTCGGGGTGAAGCCTCAGTACGTGAGCGACATCCTCACGGGGAAAGTCGGCAAGGTTCCCGATGCCTGGCAGAAGATCCTTGAAGCGTTGGACCTCGAGCTGGTGACCTCCAAGAAGGGCGAGGCGTGAGCCGCTACCAGCGCGTCGACCGCGGCGCCGGCAGCCGATCCGGTCAGCTTCTGCAGCACGTCGACGACCCGAAGCGTTGGCTCGTCCGGGCCTTCATCGGCCGCAACGGGAAGGGCAAGAAGCAGTACCGCTCCGAGGTCGTCACGGGCCGAAAGCGCGACGCTGAGGCCCGCCTGATCGAGCTGTTGCAGGACAAGAACCGCGGGAAGCTTGCGCCGCGAAGCGCCGCGACGCTCTCGGACCTCGCGCGGGAGTGGCTGGCGCACAAGGGCCGCGAGGTCACCCCGCGCACGCTCAGGGGCTACAGGGACGCCCTAGACCTCTACGTCCTGCCCTCCTTGGGGCACCGGAAGGTCGGCGACGTCACGCTGCGCGAGGTCGACGCGCTCTACGGCGCCATGCGCGACGGCACGCTGCCCGCTCCAGAGCCTGACGAGGACGGTAAGCCGCGCGGATGGAAGGGCGGGCCATTGAGCGCCCGCACGGTGCGCCTAGCGCACGTGGCGCTCTCTCAGGCGCTCTCTCAGGCCGTGAAGTGGGGCATGATCCCGTTCAACCCTGCAGCTGAGGCGACGCTTCCGAGCGGCAAGCCTAGGGAGAAGAGGGCCCTAACCGTCGCAGAGCGCGGCCGGTTCCTCGAGGCTGCCGACGAGCTCGACGCCTTCCACCGCGTGCTCTACCGCGTCCTGATGGACACGGGCCTCCGCCCCGGCGAAGCGTGCGCCCTCCGCTGGTCGGACGTCGACCTGCCCGCCGGCCGCCTGACCGTCGCCAGGGCCGTGACTCAGGGCAAGGACGGCGAGCGCATCCCGGACCACCCGAAGACCTCCAAGAGCCGCCGGACCATCCCGCTCTTCGGACTCGCGCCGCTCCTGTCCGCTCACCTCGACTGGCAGCGGGAGCGCGGCCTCGAGGCCCAGGGGCTCGTCTTCACGAACCAAGACGGCGGCATGCTCGCCCCGTGGACCATCAACCGCCGCGAGCTCGAGCGCGTACTGACGAAGGCGAAGATCACTGGCGGCCTGACGCTCTACAGCTTTCGGCACACGTTCGCCACGCTCCACCTGCAGAGCGGCACGCCGCTGAAGGTCGTCAGCGAGTGGCTCGGCCACTCGACGATCCAGCAGACGGCGAACACGTACCAGCACCTCTCGGCTGAGGTTGGGGAGGATTGGGCGGCTCGGCACGTCGCCTTCCTCGAGGCCGCTGGAAGGGTCCCTACGCAGGAAGTCCTGCCTAGCTAGAGCTACCTTGCCCTACCCACCTCCCTCACTACTCGGGAGCGTACCTAGAGGAAGCTCTGGGTACTCGCAAAGAACTCTTGCTCGAGCGCCGTGAGACGCTCGAGCAAGGCTGCATTTCCCTGCGGGGGGTGGCGTATAGCCATGAGGACACGGGCAAGGGCAGACCCCACCCGAAACAGGTTCTCAATGTCAGCGGCAATGAGAACCGGATCCTCCGTGAACGGGTAATGGACGATAGAGGGTAGGTCTGAGACGTCAGAACTGTGAATCTGGCTGCCGATCAGAGTCATGAGGATGTTTGGGTGTGCACCAGTGTCCAGAGTCACTGCGTACAACCTTCTGAGCAGCTCGACAGCTGGCCCCCCGTTCGGGAAGTGAGCCATGAAGTTGGCAAGTGATCGCTGCCAGTTCTGTATAGAGAACTCCCGCCGGCAAGCTTGACGGCCTGCCGTGTCGCCTTCGAAGAACACTTCAAGGCGTGCAGTGCGGGATTCTTCGGCGGCGGCCCTAGCCTCTTCTGCAAACTCCCGGTGGCGTCCCACCCACGCTGATGCTGCTTCCTCTGACTCGATGATATGAGCTGCATAGCCGGCACATTCAATGGCTGCCCGCATCAAGACAGGGACAGAGTATGCCTCGCTTGCGCTTGCCCTTCGCATCGCGCCGGCGTAGTAGAAGGCGGAATAGATGGGAAGGGAGTTGATGGCCATTTCGACAGTTGACGTTGAAGGAGAGAGCCCATTCGCGGCCAGATCTACCAGGAACGTGGTCATGCGGTCGGCAAGTCGGTAGTGCGTGGGTAGCGAGGTGGCCGTCATGAAGTGATTGGTGTGTCCTCTCACTGTGACGTGCGTTAGGAACCCGGGCTCTCGGAACATGCCGATTTGTCGCACGTTCCGTCAGTCTGCGCAAGCTTGCCCTTGACGCAACGGTGACACAACAAACTAAGAGAGCGGCCCGCCTTCGCTGGGCCGCCCTAGTGTTCTTCCCGTCCTAGACGGTGTTTCTGGTGCGCCCGAGAGGATTCGAACCCCTGGCCTTCTGATCCGTAGTCAGACGCTCTATCCAGCTGAGCTACGGGCGCCCGCCCGCGGGGCTCCGCGGCCCCGGCAGGCAAGGATAGCACGGCAGGCCGCGACGCTTGCAAGGCCGGGGAGACGTCGCTCGCCGCTCCTCGCGAGGACCTCGCTCGATGAGAGCGGCAGATGGCCGCGCCTGAAGCCCGCTCTCATCTTCCGACCGCGTACCGGCCCGCCGCTCTCAGCCCGCTTCATCGTTCCTCAAGCAGTGGGCATCCGCGCCGGACCGCCGACCTATGCTCGCGGCCATGCGGTCGGGGGGCTCGCGGAGGTCTTGATGAGCAAGCGCATCGCGTCTGCCCGGAGGTCCCGGATGGGGGTGAGGCTCGCTGCGCTAGCGCTGGTGGCAGCGCTGCTGGCCTTGGCGCTGGCCGCGTGCGGCGACGGCGTGGTGCCCGGCACCGGCAGCGGCACCGTGGCCGGCGAGGTGAAGGTGGGTGTGGGCGACGTGTCGCCCTCCGTTCGCGGCGAGGCGCCGCTCGAGCCCAGGAGCGCCGGCCCGGCCCTGCGCGCGGCGGGCACCGGCGAGCCCACGCCCTTCGTGCCCGGCGAGCTGATCGTCGCGTTCGAGCCGTCGGTCCAGGCGGCGTCCCTCGCGCGGCTGAGCGTGGCCGGCCAGACGCTCGAGGCCGTCCGCCCGCTGGCCGCCGAGGGCACGCACCTCTACCGCACCTCGGCCGCGACGCTCGACGAGGCGCTGGCGCTGGCCGCGGCCCTCGAGGCGCGGCCCGACGTGCGGTACGCGCACCCGAACTACCTGGTGTTCCCGGCGCTGGCGCCCGACGACCCGGAGTACGACAGGCAGTGGCACTACGGCGCGATCGACCTGGAGGGCGCCTGGGACGTGACGACGGGCAGCCCGGACGTCGTCGTGGCGGTCATCGACACCGGCATCCTCTACCGCCAGGGCAAGCCCTCCGACAGCCACCCGGACCTGGCCGGGCGGGTGCTGCCGGGCTACGACTTCATCACGCGCACCGACATCGCCGACGACGGCGACGGACGGGACCCCGACCCCTACGACACGGTGCCGGACAACGGCTACCACGGCACCCACGTCGCCGGCACCGTCGGCGCGGCGACGGACAACGGCCTCGGCGTGGCCGGCGTCGACTGGCGCGCCAGGCTCCTGCCCGTGCGCGTGCTCGGCAAGGGCGGCGGCGCGCTCTCCGACCTCGCGGACGCCATCTACTGGTCCGTGGGGGGCAGCGTGCCGGGCGTGCCCGCGAACCCCTACCCGGCCGACGTGGTCAACCTCAGCCTCGGCGTCAGGGCGGCGGTGTGCTACGACGCGCTCTACGAGGCGCTCGACTACGCCGCCTCCAGGGCCGTCGTCGTGGCCGCGGCCGGCAACTACGCGGAGCCGGCGAGCGGGTTCACGCCGGCGAACTGCCCGGGGCCGATCGTGGTGGGAGCCACGGAGCGTCACGGCGAGCGCGCCTGGTACTCGAACTACGGCTCGCGCATCGACGTGATGGCGCCGGGCGGGGACATGACGAGCTCGGCCGCCGACGGCGTGCTGAGCCTGGGACCCGGTTCCGGCTACGCCTACATGGAGGGCACGTCGATGGCCGCGCCGCACGTCTCCGGGGTGGCCGCGCTGATGCGGGCACTGGACCCGGGCCTGACGACGGCCGACGCCCTGGACGTGCTGCGCGCCGGCGCCACACCGCTCACGAACGCCGAGTGCGAGGCGGGCGGCGTGCCGGAGCGGGCCCTCTACGGCTTCGACTGCGGCGCCGGCCTCATCGACGCGCGGTCGGCGCTCGAGACGATCGCGTCGGGCGAGCCCCCGCCCCCACCCCCGCCCGTGGAAGGCGTCGAGCTGTCGTTCGACCCGCCGATCCTCGACCTCGGCGCCCAGCAGGCCGACGCGTCGTTCACGGTCACGAACGTGGGCGACGAGACCGCCGAGTGGGAGTTCACGGCCTACGACTACGCCGCCGACAACCCCGGGCCCGTGCCGTTCGGCGTCGTGTCGGTGGACGACGACGACGCCTCCGGCGTCCTCGCCCCCGGCGAGTCGCACGTCGTGGACATCCACATCGACCGCTCGTTCCTCGAGGCCGACGGCTTCTACGTGATCCAGCCGGTCTTCGTCGCGGGCGGCGAGGAGTTCCTCTACGACGTGCGCTTCACGAAGGTGAGCGAGCCCGCGCCGTCGGTCCTTAAGGGCCCCATGGTCGTGGCCGCCCTCAAGGAGGACCCGGCCGGCGTGCTCTACGTGAGCGGCAGCGAGTCGAGCGACGGCGTCATCGCCTCGTTCGAGTTCCCCGTCGAGTCGGGCCAGAACCTGCTCACGGCCTGGTCGGACGAGAACGACAACGGCGACGTCGACGAGGGCGACTTCCTCGGCTACCACCCGCGCTGGGTGAACGTGCCGCCGGGCGGGCGCGTGAGCGGGGTGGACGTGAGCGTCCTGCCCGTCGGCGGCGGCGTGGTGCCGGAGGGGATGGTCGAGGCGCTCGAGGCGGCGCGCCGGGTCCCGGGGCCCTGAGGCACCCGCGGGGCTCGCGCGGGAGCCGGGCGGGCTCCAGGTCTCCGCCGCGCCCGGGCGCGGACCGCCGGTCCCGACCAGGGCCTGACCGAGCAGGAGCCCCCGGCTGCGTGCCGGGGGCTCGCTCTTCCGCCGGGGCTCGTGGTCTCCACGTCACCCGGCGTCGCGGCTCATCGCCGCGAGGTGGCTGGGGTCCAGCCAGCCGCTAGGGGGCGACGATCACATGCCGTCTCCGCCGTCGTCGCCGCCGTCTTCACCGCCGCCGTCGTCGCCGCCGTCGTCGCCGCCGGGAGCAGCGTCGGGCGCCGCGGCGCCCTGGATGGCCTCACCGGTGGGGCTCACGAGGAACCAGTTGCTGCCGAGGCCCTGGCCGTTCGTGTCGCCGGACGCCATGTCGCCGATGTAGTAGTAGAGCGGCCAGCCGTTGTAGGTGAGCTGGAGGGTGCCGTCGTCACGCTCCACGGTGGCGAGGAGCGCCTGGTCGAGGCCCTCGCCGAGGGTCGGCAGCGCGTCGGCGCTCTCGACCGTGGCGGGCGGCCAGTTCGTGGCGCAGTCGTCGTAGCAGGTGCTGGCGCCCTGGGCGTCGGGCAGGAAGAGGTAGAGCGACATGCCCTCCTGGTCGACGAGGTACTGGCCGTACTCGGTCGATTCCGCCAGGTTGATGCCCGTGACGGGCGCCGCGGGGGCCGCGGGCGGGGCGGGCGCGTCCTGCGCCAGCGCGACGGCCGCGAACGCGGCGGCGGCTAGGGTACCCAGCAGGATGCGGTGTATGCGCTTGGTGGTGTTCTTCATCTTCTCTCCTGTCCGTTAGACGTCTAGGTCCGAAGAGCTAGCCGTGGATCACACAGTCGGGTCTGCCAGCAGGTAGCGATCACCTCCCTCCCGCTAGTGACAGCCGGGATTCTTGGTCCGGTCGGCATGAGAAGACTGCGCTACGGGTGAGCGGGCCGGAACGTTAAGGCGCACCGTATGGGCGTGAGAGGGAGCCCATGGGGGCCTCACGTCCGCGGAGGGGCGCGCCCGGCGCGGCCCCCGCAGGCGGCACCGCCGCGGCGCCGCCCGACCTCAGCCCTTGACGCCCGTGCTGGCGATGCCCGTCGTGATGAAGCGCTGCAGGAACGAGAAGACCAGGGTGATCGGCAGGAGGGTGAGCACCGTCATGGCCAGGACGTAGTGCCACTGGACGTTGAGCTCGCCTTGGAACGCGTTGAGGCCCACCTGCAACGTGAAGTATTCGCTGCGCGTGAGCACGATGAGGGGCCAGAGGAAGTCGTTCCACCGCCACATCACCGAGAAGATCGCCAGCACCGCCAGCGCGGGGGCGGCCAGCGGCAGCACGACCTGCCAATAGATGCGCCACTCCGACGCGCCGTCCATGCGCGCGGCGTCGATCAGCTCGTCGGGGATCGTCAGCATGTACTGCCGCAGCAGGAAGACGCCCGTCGGGGTGGCGGCGCCCGGGATGATCACGCCCCAGAGGTCGTTCACCCAGCCGACCTGCGTGACGACCAGGTACACGGGCACGAGGACCACGGAGAGCGGGATCATCAGCGTGCTCAGGATGGCCACGAACACGGCGTTGCGGCCCCTGAAGCGGTACTTCGCCAGGGCGAACGCCGCCATGCTGTTGATGACCAGGGTGATCAGCGTGGCCGTGACGGTGACGACGACGCTGTTCTTGAGGTAGGTGAGGAAGCTGAAGCGTCGCAGTGGCTCCGTGTAGTTCGCGGTCTGGAAGCTGAGCGCGCGCACCTCCTTGCGGTCCTGAACGGGCACGCGCAGGACCTCTCCGGGGTCGTCGGGGTCGACCATCTGCGCCTCCAGGCCGACCCGGCGCACCTGCGCCAGGCGAGCCGTCGTGCCGTCCCCCAGGGTCACGTCGTAGAGGGGCAGGGGTGCGTCGTAGCCCGGGACCTCCACGGTCGCCGGGGCAGTGGGCAGGAGGGCGGGCGGGAACTCGACGAGGCCGGCCTGGCTCTTGAAGCTCGACAGGACGAGCCAGGCGACGGGCCCGAACATCACGACGACGCCGAGGGTCAGGTAGGCGTAGGTGAGCACGTCGGTGACGTCGGGCCCGCGCCTCCCGCGACGCCGGGTCAGGAAGGCGCCCACGCTCACGAGGGTCCCCGCGCCGCCGCGAGCGCCCGGTGCGCCGAGGCGTCGGACCTCGGTCGTCTCACGCCAGGTGCCCCTCGGTCCCGCGACCGATCCTGAGCTGCACCAGCGTGGCCACGAGCAGCACGAGGCCGAGCAGCACGCTCGCCGCCGCGGCGAGGCCGAAGCGCTGCACCTGGGTGGCGAAGCCGGTCTGGTAGATGTACTGGACGATCATCATCGTCGCCGTGCCGGGTCCGCCGCCGGTGAGCACGTAGACCTCGTCGAAGGTCTGGACGGCGCGGATGACTGCCAGGACCAGGACGACCATCATCGTGGGCATCAGCAGCGGGAGCGTCACGTTCCGGAAGGACCGCCAGCCGCCGGCGCCGTCGATGGCCGCGGCGTCGTAGAGCTCGGCGGGGATGCTCTGCAGGCCCGCCAGCAGTATCAGCGTGTAGAAGCCCATGTGCGCCCAGATGCTGACGATCACGACCCAGGCCATCGCCCAGCGACCGTCGAGCAGGAAGTTCACGGGCTCGAGCCCGACCCAGACGAGCAGGGCGTTCAGCACGCCGTCGCGCTGCAGGACCCACTTCCACACGAGCGCGACGACCACGGGGGAGAGCAGCACCGGGTAGAAGTAGACGCTGCGGAAGAAGGCGCGGAACCTGATGCGCCGGTTCAGGACGAGGGCCGTGAGCAGCGAGATCGCCACCATGCCGCCCACCTGCAGCACGACGAACTGGGCCGTGTTGCGCACGGCGCGCCAGAAGCGGTCCTCCACGCAGGTGTTGGGGTCGCCGAGGTCCAAGCAGTCGAACAGCCGCCGGTAGTTCTCCAGGCCGACGAACGGCCTGTCGCGCGGGAAGAGCTCGGTGCCGCCCGTGAGCGACACGTAGGCGTTGAGGAAGACCGGGAAGAGGACGAAGACCCCGAAGATCAGCAGGTTCGGCAGCAGGAACACCCACGGCATGCGCTTGACGCCGAGCAGGCGCTGCAGCGGCTCGACGACGAGGCCGAGGGCCGACATGGCGACCCCGTAGACGGCCCCCGCCGCCCTCGCGAGGACCGCGCTCGGGCCCCTGCCGCCGGCGCGGGCCTCCATCAGGCCCGCCTACCGCGACGGGCCGGGCGCCCTCGCGAGCGCCCGGCCTCTCGTCCGCTCGTGCCCACTCCTCCGGCGGCGCGACGCGGGGCGCTACTGCGCCTCGGCGATGCCGGCGTCGATGTCCTGCTGCATGCGCTGCAGGGCCTCGTCGAGGGTCAGCTCGCCGACGAAGACCTGCGTCAGGCGGTCGCGCATCGCGTCGAAGACGAACCGGTTGAACGGGTAGGCCTGCAGGTCGTAGGCGATCGGGTCGAGCCTGCCGACCTGGGCCGCGAACACGTTGAGGGCGTCGACCGCCGCCTGCGAGTCGGAGACGTAGTCGACGCCGGACTCGGCGAGGCCGAGGTGGCCGGGGATGAAGAGGGTGCGGGCGTAGAACTCGGCCAGCACCTCCTCGGAGGCCAGGTACTCCATGACCCTGGCGACCTCCTCGGGGTGCTCGGTGTCGGCGATCCCGACGAGGGCGGCGCCGCCCGGCATGCCGGTGCAGGCTGCGGGGCCGCAAGGGTTGGGCACGACGCGCCAGTCGAAGGCGTCGCCGATGAGCTGGTCGAACTGGCCGACCTGCCAGCTGCCCGACATGTACAGCACGACCTGGCCGTTGACGAAGAACTCGTTGCCGGCGGCGTACTGGCCCGCGGCGCCGATCCAGACGTCCGGGTTCATCGTGCCGTCGGCGTGCCAGTCGACCATCAGCTGCATCATGTGGCGCATGCCCTCGTCGTCGATGACGACGTTGCCGTCCTCGTCGAAGATCCTGGCGCCGTTGCTGATCGCGGGACCGGCCAGCCGGTGGCCGGTGCGGTCCATCACCATCGCGTAGGGGGTGCCCGTCGCCTCGGCGACCTGCCGCGTCACCTCGGCCCACTCCTCCCACGTCGTGTCGCCCGTCGGCAGCTCCACGCCCGCCTGCTCGAACAGCGTGGCGTTCACGAACGGCCCGGTGACGGTGAGCTGCGTCATGAAGCCGGGGATCGCGGCCGAGCCCTCGGGCCGCATCCAGTCGAGGAACGGGCCGAAGCTCTCCTCCCAGTAGCCGGGGTCGGAGAGGTAGGGGCGGAGGTCGAGGAAGTACTCGGCGAGGCCGCCCAGGTCGGTGACGCGGGCGATGTCGGGCCCCTCGCCCGAGGCGAGCTGCAGGGGCAGCGACTGGAGGATGCCCGTGGCGTACGGCACCGTGTCCACCACGACGCGGATGTCGGGGTTCTCGGCCTCGAAGCGGTCGAGGAGGTCGCGGAGGACCTGTCCCTCGTTGCCGTCGTCGTACCAGGTGACGCGCAGCTCGACCTGGGCGCTCGCGGTGGCCAGGGCGAAGAGCGCGGCCAGGGCGAGCATGAGCCTGCGCCAGGCCCGGATCGTGCGGGTCTCGGTCATGAAGCCCTCCTCGTGGGTTCGCCGGCCGCTGGCCGGCGCGGCGTGGTCTGCGCCACGACCGGCACGGGCGGGGCCGGTCGCGCGGCGACCTGTGGGCGGATCGTGTGCGGCCGAGTATAGGAGCGGCCGCCGCGCGCGGTCAACGCGCGTCTGGCACGGCATCCTCGCGCGTGGCAGCATGTTCGCATGGCGATGGGTCCCAGGGCGCGCCGCCGGAGACCGGCCGGGGCACAGCGGAACCTGCTCCGGGAGGCGCGCCGTGGCGCGTGACGGCGTCGCGGCGGTGGCAGACATCGTCCGCGCCGCGGGGGCGCTGGTGCTGTCGGGCGCGGGCATCTCCACCGAGTCGGGCATACCCGACTACCGCGGACCGGCGTCGGCGGGGCGGAACCGCCGGCCCATCACCTACCAGGAGTTCGTGCGCAGCGAGGAGGCGAGGCGGCGCTACTGGGCGCGCAGCTTCGCGGGCTGGCCGTTCATGGACGCCCGCGAGCCGAACGCCGGCCACCGCGCCGTCGCCGCGCTCGAGGCCGGCGGCCTGGTCAGCGGCGTCGTGACCCAGAACGTCGACGGCCTCCACCAGAAGGCCGGCAGCCGCGAGGTCGTGGAGCTCCACGGCCACCTCAGGGCGGTGAGGTGCCTGAGGTGCGGCACGGTGGAGGCCAGGTCCTCGCTGCAGGAGCGGCTCGCCGCCCTCAACCCCGGCTTCGCGGAGGTCGCGCCGCGCTACGCCCCTGACGGCGACGCCGACGTGCCCGACGACGCCGTCGCCGCGTTCCGGGTGGCGCCCTGCGCTGTGTGCGGCGGCGTGCTCAAGCCGCAGGTCGTCTTCTTCGGGGAGAACGTGCCGCGGACGACCTACGAGGCCGCGCGGTCGCTGGCCGACGCCGCGCGGTCGCTCGTCGTCGTCGGCTCGTCGCTGGCCGTGCGCTCCGGCTACCGCTTCGTGGTGCAGGCGAAGGCGGCCGGCAAGCCCGTGGCGGTGCTGAACGACGGGCCCACCCGCGCCGACGCGGAGGTCGACGTGAAGGTCGAGGGGCGCCTCGGCGAGCTGATGCCCGCCCTGGCAGCGCTCCTGCTCTAGGCCGGGTCGGCCGCTTCGGCGGCCGTCGCCGCGCCGCCGGCCCTCCGCACGGCCTCGGCGACGCTCTGCGCCACCGACCTCACCGCGGCGTGGTCGGGTCCCTCGACCATCACGCGCACGAGGGGCTCGGTGCCGCTGGGCCGTATCAGGACGCGGCCCGCGTCGCCGAGGCGGTCCTGCGCCTCGCGCACCGCCGCCGCCACCTCCGGCGCGTCGGAGACGTCCGCCTTCACCTCCGCCGGCACGGCCACGTTGACGAGCTCCTGCGGGTAGACGGGGATCTCGTCCATCCACTCCTCGAGCGCCCGCCCCGACTTGCGCACGGCGGCGAGGAGCTGCAGGGCGGTGAGGATGCCGTCGCCCGTGGGGGCCTTGTCGAGGAAGAGCACGTGGCCCGACTGCTCGCCGCCCAGCGTCAGCCCGGAGCGCTTGAGCTCCTCGTAGACGTAGCGGTCGCCGACCTTCACGCGCCGCACGCCGATGCCGCGCTCGCGCAGGTAGGTCTCCATGCCCAGGTTGCTCATGTGGGTGGCGACGATCTCCCGCTCGCCACGCTCGACGGCGCAGATCGCCATGATGTGGTCGCCGGTGACGAGGCGGCCCCTCCTGTCGACGAGGAGGGCGCGGTCGGCGTCGCCGTCGAACGTGACGCCGACGTCGAAGCCGCCCTCGACGACGCGCCTCAGGACGGCCTCTGGGCTCGTCGAGCCGCAGCCGACGTTGATGTTCTCGCCGTCCGGCCGGGCGTTCATGACCTCGAGCCTGGCGCCGATCTTGGCGAAGATCCGCGGCGCCAGTAGGTGGCCGGCGCCGTTGGCGCAGTCGACGACGACCTTCATGCCGTCGAGGTAGGGCGCGTTGGCGAGCAGGTGCGCCGCGTAGCTGTCCGAGGCCCTCCGCTCCCCGCCCTCCCGCGGCAGCCGGCGGTAGCGGCCGAGGCCCGCGCCCACGACGGGCTCGGCTTCGCCGTTGAGCCACACGCGCTCGACGAGGTCCTCGAGCTCGGCCTCGAGGTCGTCGTCCAGCTTCTCGCCCGCGGAGTTGAAGACCTTGATGCCGTTGTCATCGAAGGGGTTGTGGCTGGCCGACACCACGATGCCGGCGTCGGCGCCCAGGGCCCTGGTGAGGTAGGACACCGCCGGGGTGGGCACGACGCCGAGGTCGGTGACGTCGGCGCCGCGCGACGTGAGGCCGGCGCCGAGGGCCAGCGCGAGCATGGGTCCCGACCGGCGCGTGTCCATGCCGATGACCACGGAGGGCCGGGCCTTGCCCGCGGCCTTCAGCAGCTCGGCCGTGGCGACGCCGAGGCCAAGGGCGAAGCTGGCGGTCATGGGGTGGCGGCCGGCGACCCCGCGCACGCCGTCCGTGCCGAAGTAGCGCCGTTCGGACATGCGGGGAATATACCGGCAACAAGGCCTCTCGCGCGGTGTTAGCCTCGTGAGCGTGACCGTCCTCGCCCAGAACGTCGCCCCCTGCGAGGCCCAGGCGCACACCCTGGACTTCCGCGTCTTCGGCCTCGTCCACGTGCGGGGCGGGATGCCGATGTCCCGCTTCCTCAACCAGCGCGAGAGGACGTACCTGCCCATGACGCAGTGCCGGGTGTTCCGCCCCGGCCTCGACCAGCCGCCGACGGACGGCTCGCTGCTCTACGAGACGGAGTTCGCCGCCCTGCCCAAGTCGCGGCTGGCGTTCCTGGTGGGCGGCGTCGCCGAGCCGCCGACCGAGCGCGCCGGACGCGAGCCGCGGCAGGTGTGCGTCATGTACCCGGCGTTCGTCCTCACCGGCTCGATGTTCCTGCCGCCGCGCGTGCGGATGTCCGACCACCTCTCGCAGCTCTACGCCGTGAGGCCGTTCGTGGAGCTCGCCGACGTCGGCGTCGGGCGCCCCCGCGAGGGAGCGCGCGTCGACCAGTTCGAGGTCGTCGCCCGCTACACGCTCGTCACCGTGAACGTGGCGCTGGCCGGCGCCCTCTTCGACGTCGCGGAGCCGGTGGGGGGCGACCTCGGCGCGGCCGCGGAGTAGCGCCCGCCGCTCACAGGTTCCAGCCGCCGGCGCGGCGCCGAGCCAGAGGCCGGGGCTTCCCGCCCCTCACAGGTTCCAACCGCCGGCGACCTCCAGGGTCACGCCGGTCACGTAAGACGCCTCGGGTGACACCAGGTACCGCACGGCCGCCGTGACCTCGCCCAGGGTGCCGACGCGGCCCATGGGGATCTCCCTCAGCGGCTTCGTCACGCTGTTCTCGAGCACGCCGGGGCTCACGACGTTCACCGTCAGCCCGTGCCGCGCCTCGACCTTGGCCAGCGCCTTCGAGTAGAGGATCACGCCGGTCTTGGCGATGCCGTACGCGACGATGCCGGGCCGGGCCGCCACGAGCTGGGAGCCGGCGTAGCCGACGTTCACGATGCGCCCGCCGCGCGGCGAGCGACGCAGGTGCGGTACGGCCTGCTGGCAGGTGTAGAACGTCGAGTTCAGGTTGCTGTCGAGCATGTAGCGCCACGTCTCGCCGTCGAGCTCCGCGAGCGGCCCGTGGTGGTAGTCGCCCACGTTGTTGACGAGCACGTCGAGCCGGCCGAACGCCGCCACGGCTGCGTCGACGAGGCCGCGGGCCTCGCCCTCCACGGTGACGTCGGCGCGCAGCGCCACGGCAGACACCCCTAGCGCGCGAGCCGCGGCGGCGACCTCCTCGGCCTCCTCGCGGCTGCGGCGGTAGTGCACGGCGACGTCGAAGCCGTCCTCGGCCAGGGCCAGGAGCACGGCGCGCCCGACCCCCTTCGCCGAGCCCGTCACCAGCGCGGCCGGGCGACCGGCGGGAGCGGCCACGCCGCCGTCAGCGGACGCGGCGCGCTCGGCCGCCGCACCGGCCCCGGCGGGCCCCGCCGTCGGCTCGCCGCTCACGCGCCCCCTGCCCCGGCCGCCAGCCGCGCGCGCCGGCGGAACTTGGCCACGCGCCAGCCGATCACCGCCAGCAGGTACGCGCCCTGCGCCAGCACCAGCCAGGCGTAGGCGAAGGGCGCCCCCAGGGCCAGGCAGGCGCCCAGCAGCACGTACTGGGTCGAGAGCCCGAGGTTGACGAGCGCGGCCGTCGAGGCGACGTCCCACCACAGGCGGGCCTCCTCCGGCGTCGCCGTCCCCACCGGCCTGCCGCTGGCCAGCGCCAGGAGGCGGAGCTCGAGCGACCTCACGGCCGCGTCCTGCGGGGCGAGGACCGCGCGGTAGAGGCCCCGCGACAGCACCAGCGCCGCGCGCTCCCAGGCCGCGGAGGGCGGCGCGCCCCGCGCCGGCGGCGGACCGCCGTGCGCCTCGCGGTGCAGGCGCTCGGCGTTGAAGTCGTAGGAGAGCAGCACGGTCAGGACGGCGAAGGCCAGCAGCGCCACGGGCCAGGGCCCGTGCGCGGCGAGAGCGGCGAAGAGCGCGGCGTTCACGAGGAGGTCGACGCCGGTGTCGAGGTAGCGGCCCAGCTCGCTGACCCGGCCCGTGGACCTGGCCAGGGCGCCGTCGAGGTTGTCGAGCACGGTCTTGACCTGCAGCAGGAGGGCGGCGACCAGCCACCAGCCGGGCGTGGGCGCGGCCACCAGGGCCGCGGCGGCGAGGCCGAGCGAGCCGTGCGCGAGGACCACCTGCTCGGGCGCCACGCCGAGGCGCTCGAGCAGCCGCACGCCGGGCCCGACGAGCGGGTGCACGACGCGCATGACCAGCTCGTGACGCGGCCTCGGCTTCACTCCCTCGGCTCGCTGCATCACGAGGAGCCTATCGCGGTGGGGAACATTTCGCCCGCCGCCCGCCGCACCGGGACTTATCATCCTCTCACCGACCTGTCCGCGCAGTCCTCGCGGCGGGCCGCGGCCCGTGAGGGGCGGGCCGGGGGAGGGACACGGTGGACCCGAAGTTCAAGCTCATCACCTCGCACGAGCAGGAGCTGTTCGAGCAGCGGCTGAGGGACTTCATCGACTCGCTGGGGCGTGACGACATCATCGTCGACGTGAAGTTCAGCACGGCTACGAGGCCCACGGGCGCCGTCGAGTACAGTGCCCTCGTGCACTACCAGGAGACGTCCGCGTGGGGCGACTCCTGAGGGCCCGGCGGTCCGGGCCGAACGTGAGGAGGGGTTAGACTCCCCACGATGACCACGCTCGTACTGGTCGTTGACGACGAGCCCGCGATGCTCAAGGTCAGCGAGATGACGCTCACGCAGGCGGGCTACAACGTCCTGACCCTGGACGACCCCCTCGAGGCGCTGGAGGAGATCCGCGAGGGCCTCAGGCCCGACGTGATCGTCTCCGACGTCTCCATGCCGCAGCTCGACGGCTTCCAGTTCTACGAGCGCGTGCGCGAGGTGCCGGAGCTGCGCGCGGTGCCGTTCCTGTTCCTCACCGCGCTCGAGGACCGCTCGTCGATGCGCCGCGGCATGACTCTGGGCGCCGACGACTACCTCACGAAGCCGGTGCAGAAGGACGAGCTGCTGGAGGCCGTGCGCGTGCGCCTGCGGCGCGTGGAGGAGCTGAGGCGGCCGCTGGAGGGCGTGGTCAGCGCGCGGGGCTTCGGCCCGCCCATGGTCACGCGGCAGGGCGACAGGCTCGACTGGGACTCGCTCAAGGCCCTCGAGCTGCTGTTCTACCTCCTCGAGCACCGCGCCGGCGTGAGCACCTTCGAGGTCGCCGAGGCGCTGTGGCCGGGCAAGTCGGAGTCGAAGGCCTCGTCGAGCTTCCACACGACCCTCTACCGCCTGCGGAAGGTGATGGGCGGCGAGCTCGTGGAGTCGGCGAACCGCCGCTACTACCTCAAGGGCAGCTTCAGCATCGACTACGACGTCGACACCTACAGGCAGCTCGTGGCGAAGGCGCGCGAGACGCGGCGCCTCGAGGACCACCTGGCGGCGGCGCGGACCTACACGGGGCACTTCATGGTCGGCTTCGAGTCCGACTGGGTCGAGAACATCAGGCAGAACCTGCAGAGCGAGCACCTCACGCTGCTGCAGACCGCGGCGGAGCTGGCGCTGGCCGCGAACGACCTCGCCAGGGCCACGAGCATCTACCAGGCCATGACCGAGCACGAGCCCTTCAGCGAGATCGCCTGGGAGGGCCTGGCCGACGTCTGGGAGAGGCGCGGCGAGCGGGTCAAGGCAGAGCACGCTCGCGAGCGCTTCGAGCGCCTGATGCTCGACTCCTAGTGACCTCTCCGGGGGCGTGGACGCGGGGCCGTCGTGCGCCGGGGTGTAGGCTGCCCGACCGGCGTGACACGGCGCTCAGGCGGACCGTCCCGCGGGCGGACCAGGGGCTGCGCGGACCATCCCGCCGAGCGGACCAGGGGCCCGCGCCCCGACCAGCGAGCGGCAGCCGGGCCGCGCGGCCCGGCAGCACCAGCGACTAGGAGAAGCAGATGTTCCATGTCGACCTGAGCGGAAAGAAGGGCCTGATCATGGGCGTGGCGAACCAGCGGTCCCTCGCCTGGGCGATAGCCAGGCCGCTGGCGCAGGCGGGCGCCCGCCTGGCGTTCTCCTACCAGGGCGAGCGGCTCAGGCCCGCGCTCGAGAAGCTCACCGAGGACCTCGACCGGCCGGTGCTCCTCGAGGCCGACGTCACCGACGACGCCCAGCTCGACCGGCTGTTCGACCAGGTGGGCGCCGAGCTGGGCGGTCTCGACTACCTCGTCCACTCGATCGCCTACGCCCCGGCGGCCACGTTCGAGCGCCCGTTCCTCCACACCACGCGGGACGACTGGCGGACGGCCCTCGACGTCTCGGCCTACTCGCTGGTGGCCGCCGCCCAGCGCGCGGCGCAGCTGATGGGCCAGGGCGGCTCGATCCTCACGCTCACCTACCTGGCGGCGGAGCGCGTGGTGCCGCACTACAACATGATGGGCGTGGCCAAGGCCGCCCTGGAGGCGAGCGTCAGGTACCTCGCCTACGACCTCGGCCCCCAGGGCGTCCGCGTGAACGCCATCAGCGCCGGCGCGGTGCGGACTATCGCCGCGCGCTCGATCGCCGGCTTCGCCGACATGTACTCGCACGCCGGCTCCCTGTCGATGCTCAGGCGCAACATCACGGCCGAGGAGGTCGGCGCCATGGGCTTCGCCCTGCTGGCCGAGCCGCTGGGCGGCGGCGTGACCGGCGAGACGCTCTACGTCGACGCCGGCTTCCACGCGATCGGCATGTTCCTACCCCGCGAGGAGGGCTGACCCGGAGCGCTATGCTCCGCTCCATGCGCGGCAGCGGAGCAGCCGTGGCGGAGACGCCCGCTAGGGGCCCGCTCACGCGGGCGGTCTACCGCGAGGTCCTCGCCGACCTCGAGACCCCTCTCACCGCCTACCTCAAGGTCGCCGGGCACCCCTCGTTCCTGCTCGAGAGCGTCGAGCAGGGCGAGCGCGTGGCGAGGTACTCGTTCATCGGGACAGGCGAGAGGCGCCGCGTCAGCGCGCGCGGCCACGAGGTCACCGTCACCGCCGGCGGCGACACGACGACCTTCACGGCCGAAGACCCCCTGCGCGCGCTGTGGGACGCCGTGGTGCGCTACACGGTCGCCGAGCCCGGCCTGCCGCCGCTGTGGGCCGGCGCCGTGGGGTACGCCAGCTACGACCTCGTGCGCGCCTACGAGAGCCTCCCCGACGCGAACCCCGACGAGCTGGGCGTGCCCGACCTGCTGTTCGTGGAGCCGGAGCTCGTCGTCGTGTTCGACCACCTCAAGCGCAAGATCATGATCGTGGCGCCCGCCGCCGTGGGCGACGCGGCCGACGAGGCGCGGGCCGAGGCGCTGGTCGAGGCGGCCTACGCGCGCCTGCGCGGACCGCTCCCTGGCGTGCCCGGCGACCGCGCCGGGCGGTCCGCCGAGTTCACGACGAACATGGACCAGGCCGCGTTCGAGGCGGCCGTGGCCAGGGCCGTGGAGTACATCAGGGCCGGCGACGTCTTCCAGGTCGTGCCGAGCCTCCGCCAGTCCGCCGACCTCGGCGTGCACCCCTTCGCCGTCTACCGCGCGCTGCGCACCGTGAACCCCAGCCCCTACCTCGGCTACCTCGACCTCGGCCCCGTCACGCTCGTCTCGAGCAGCCCCGAGAGCCTGGTGAGGGCGAAGGGCAGGCATGTCGAGACCCTGCCGATCGCCGGCACGCGCTGGCGCGGTCAGACCCCGGAGGAGGACGAGGCGCTGGCTCGCGAGCTGCTGGCCGACGAGAAGGAGCGCGCCGAGCACGTGATGCTCGTCGATCTCGGCAGGAACGATCTCGGCCGCGTCTGCGAATACGGATCGGTGCGCGTGCCCCAGTTCATGGCGATCGAGCGGTACTCGCATGTGATGCACCTGACGTCGATCGTCGAAGGCCGGCTGGCCGAAGGCACCGACCGGCTCGATGCGCTCGTCTCGTGCTTCCCGGCAGGGACCGTCTCGGGCGCCCCCAAGGTGCGCGCGATGGAAATCATCGCCGAGCTCGAGCCGACCCGCCGCGGCATCTACGCCGGCGCGGTGGGCTATCTCGACTTCGCCGGGAACCTCGATTTCTGCATCGCCATCCGCACGATCGTGATCCTTGGCGGTAAGGCGTACCTGCAGGCCGGCGCAGGCATCGTCGCCGACTCGAACCCGTCGGCGGAGTACGAGGAAACGCGCGACAAGGCTCGTGCGCTCGTGCGCGCCCTGGAGCTGGCGCATCGGGAGCTGTAGGGGCGGCTCGCGAGCCGCC